>NZ_JBHYMS010000001.1:0-8265 GCF_042743185.1 Inquilinus sp. NPDC058860
GATCTCGGGTATGCAGGCCATGGTGCCAACGGTGACGCCCATGACCCGTTCGCGCGCGGGCGCGCGCAAACCCCTCCCCCTGCCCCCCTCCCGCAAGGGGAGGAGGGACTAAAAAGGACGGCCCTCAACATATCAGTACCCACGGTCGGCCACGCTCTGCGCCGTGCGGCGGATGGCGTCGCGGGCGGCGGGGTCGCGGTCGGCGATGGTCTCGAACAGCATGTCGACGATCACCAGTTGGCTGATCTTCGAGGCCAGGGCGCCGCCGGTCAGCGGCGTCTCCGGGGTCGAGGCCAGCAGCACCACATCGGCCAGGCCGGTCAGCGGGCTCTTGGTGCGGTTGGTGATCGCCGCCAGGAAGGCCCCCGCCTCCTTCGCCAGCGTGGCGGCGCGGACCACGTCGAGGGTGGAGCCGGAGCTGGAGACGGCCAGCGCCACGTCGCCCGGTCCCAGCGCCGCGGTCGCCATCGCCGCCATGTGCGGATCGTCATGCGCCACCGCCTGCAACCCGACCCGGGCCAGCTTGTACTGGGCGTAGCGGGCGGTGATGGCCGAGGCGCCGACGCCGAACACCAGCACGCGCCGGGCGGTCCTGAGGCGGTCGGCCACCGCCTCCACCGCGGCCGGGTCCAGCAGGTCCTCGGTCTGGCGCAGCGCGTCGACGGCGCGGTCGACAATGCGGAACAGGGCGTGCCGCCCCGCCTCCTCCGCCCGCGGCGGCTGGGCCGAGGCGAGCTCGGTGGCCAGCGCCAGCTTGAAGCCCTGGAAGCTGGGGAAGCCCTGCTCGCGGCAGAAACGGATCACCGAGGCCTCGGAGGAGCCGGAGGCCTCGGCCAGCTCGGTCACGGTCTGCGACAGCACCCGCTCCGGCCCTTCCAGCACATAGTCGCCGATCCGGCCCAGCGCCGGCGACAGGCCGGGATTGGCGGCCCGCAGGCTGGCCAGCACCTTGCGCCCGATGGTCGAGGCCTCTGTCATCGCTGCATTCTAACCCTTTACCGCGCCGGCGAGCATCGCCCGGCCGAGATAGCGGTAGCTGACCAGGCCGAGCAAGAGCGGCGGCAGAACGCTGAGCATCATCGCCGCCGCGGTGGCACCCCATTTCACGCCCCAGGAGGTGATGAAGAAGGTGGCGCCGACCGTCACCGGCACGGCGTTGCGGGTGGTCAGGATCAGGCCGAACAGAAACTCGTTCCAGCTGTAGATGAAGCTGAGGATGGCGACCGCCACCAGCACCGGCCGGGCCAGCGGCAGCACGATGTGGCGCAGCACGGCGAAGGTGGAGGCGCCGTCGACCCGCGCCGCCTCCTCGATCTCCTGCGGCAGGTCCTGCAGGAAGCCGACCAGCAGGATCAGCGCCAGCGGCAGGTTGATGATGCAAGAGATCAAGGCGAGGCCCAGCCTGGTGTCGAGCAGGCCGAGCGCCTGGTACAGCAGGTAGAAGGGGATGGCGAAGATCACCAGCGGCAGGGCCCGCAGGTTGGTGACCACCGGCAGGATGGTCGTGGTCCCCTTCCCCAGCCGGGCCATGGCATAGGCGGCCGGCACGCCGAGCCCGAGCGCCAGCACCGTGCCGCCGAGGGCGATGACGGTCGAGTTCATCAGGTAGCGCGGGAAGTCCAGCGCCGGGTCGGTCAGCACCGTGCCGTAATGCTCCAGGGTCGGCGCGAACAGCCAGACCGGCGGATAGGCGTTGATGTCGAGCGTCGTCTTCAGCGAGGTCAGCAGCGTGACGATGACCGGGATGTTGAGGACGAGGACCGCGAGCAGGAAGACGGCCCAGCGCAGGCCTGAGACGAGGCGCGTCATCCCCGCGATCCCCTCAGCATCTGCGCCATCAGGAGGCGCAGCACCACCACGGACGCCAGCAGCAGCAGCATCGAGGCGGCGACGGCGGGGCCGATCCGCTCCTGCTGGAAGAAGGTGCGGTAGATGTAGATCGACAGGCTCTGGGTCAGCGTGCCCGGGCCGCCGCCGGTCAACACATAGATGTGGTCGAACACCCGGAAGCTGTCGATGAAGCGGATGAAGCCGGTGATCGCCAGCGCCGGCACCATCAGCGGCAGGGTGATGCGGCGGAACACGGCCCAGGACCCGGCGCCGTCGATCCGCGCGGCCTCGACCAGATCACCCGGGATCGCCTGGTAGGCGGTCAGCAGCGCCAGGAAGGCGAAGGGCGTCCATTGCAGCACCTCGATCACCGCGACCGTGGTGAAGGCCCAGTCGACGCCCAGCAGGTTGTCGCTGAAGCCGACCAGCTGGAGGTATTGCGGGATGACCCCGACGAAGTCGTTCAGCATCAGCCGGTACATCACGCCGAGCAGGGCCGGCGACACCATCATCGGCAGCAGCAGGAACGCCATCAGCCAGCGCCGCTTCGCGATCAGCGGGTCGAGCGCCAGCACCAGCGCGAAGCCGAGCAGCAGCTGCGCCGCGGTCACCGCCACGGCGAAGCGGGCGGAGAAGCCGACCGCACCCCAGAAGGCCGGGTCGGCCAGCACCGTCCGGTAGTTGTCGAGCCCGACCCAGCGCGGCGACCACAGGCCGGTGAAGCGCACCTCGCTGAGGCTGTAGACCAGGTTGGCGACGGCCGGGAAGCCGAGCAGGAGCGCCAGGAACAAGAGCAACGGCCCGAGCAGCCACAGCCCGTCCCAGCGCCCCTCATAGGGCCGGCGCCCGGCCATGGCTCCCACCGACGTGGGCGCCATCAGCCCTTGATCCGCTCGGCCATGCCCTCGGCCGCCTGCTTCAGCGCGGTGTCGAGGTCGATCTGGCCGGCCCAGAAGGCGGAGAATTTCTCGGCCAGCACCTCGTAGACCGGCACGGCATAGGCGGCGGTGCCGCCGGTGACGACGAAGCCGTAACGGTCGACGAAATCGCCGACCAGCGGGAACTCCGGCCGGGTCGACGCCATCGCCTTCAGGATCTCCGGCACCGGCGGGGTGCCGCCGGCCTGGGCGTAGACCGTCATGGCGTCCTTGGTCGCCAGCCAGGCCACGACCTTGCCGGCGTCGGCCTTGTTCTTCGAGGCCTTGTTCAGGCCGATGCCGAGCGAATGGACGTGGCTCTTGTGCCCGGCGCTGCCGGCCGGCAGCGGGGCCAGGCCGACCTTGCCGGCGACCGTGGGCGACTTGGCCGGGTCGTTCAACTCGTTGAAGGCCGCGTTCCACTGCAGCATGGTGGCGGCCTGGCCGGCCTGGAACGCCGCGTTGGCCTCCGGATACTCGTAGCTGATCGACCCCGGCGGCGTCGCCTTGGCGTCGATCAAGGTCTTGTAGACCTGCAGCCCCGCGCGCGCTGCCGGCCCGTCGATCGCCGGCTTGCCGTCGGCCAGCCAGTCGCCGCCGTTCGACACCAGAGTCGCCTGCCACAGCATCACGTTGAAGATCAGGTTCTTCATCTGCAGCACGGTGCCGAAGCGGGTCGGGCTGTCCGGGTTGTCGGCGGCGCTGAAGAACAAAGCGGCGGCGATCCAGTCGTCCCAGCTCCAGTCGTCCGGCGCCTTCGGCTGCATCTCGCGCCCCAGCTTCGCCTTGGCGATCTCGGCATAGCGCTTCTGCCACTCGGCGTCGGACAGCAGCCTATCGACCAGGTCCTTGCGGTAGTAGAGGAAATGCACCGAGATGTCGGTCGGCACGCCGTAGAGCTTGCCGTCCAGGGTCAGGGACTGCAGCGCCACCGGCGCGAAGGCGGACTTGGCCTCGGCCGGCACCTGGGCGTCGATCGGGTCGAGATAGGGCGCGTAGCGGCCGAGCGTGTAGGTGGTGACCAGCGCCAGGTCGAACTCGCTCGACCCCGCCGCCAGATCCGCCTGCTCCTTCTCGAAATAGCCCTGGCGGCTGAACAGCAGCTGCTTGACGGTGATGCCGTCGGCCTGGCCCGGACCGGCATTGTAGGCATCCAGGACCTTCTGCATCGCCTCGCTTTCCGGCCCCGGCCAGAACAGCAGCGTCACCTCGCCCGCCATGGCGGCGGAGGAGAACGCCGACAAGGCCAGCCCGGCCAGCAGGGTCTTGCACAGGATATTCGTCATCGTTTGCCCCCTGTTTGTCTTGATTGAAGGACGGCCCGTCAGCCTGCGCCGAGGGCGTCGAGGAACCAGCGCGTCACATGTTCCGGCCGGGTGATGGCCGAGCCGGCGACCACCGCATGCGCCCCCGCGGCCAGGGCCGAGGCGGCATGCTCCGGCGTCCGCACATTGCCTTCGGCGATCACGGTGAAGCCGTCGGCGGCGAGGTCGGCGACCAGGGCCAGGTCCGGCTCGGTCGGCTCCGGCCCGGCGACATAGCCGGCGAGGGTCGAGGCGACGATGTCGGCGCCGGCCGCCGCGGCCGCCCGGCCTTCCGCCCGGGTCGAGACATCGGCCATGGCGATGCGGCCGTGTGCATGGATGCGCGCCGCCAGCTCCGCCACCGCGACCGGTCGGACGCGGTCGGTGGCGTCGAAGGCGATGACCTCGGCGCCGGCCTCGGCCAGCGCGTCGACATCGGCGAGGTGCGGTGTGATCCGCACCGGGCTGTCGGCCAAGTCGACCTTGACGATGCCGATCACCGGCACCCCGGCGATGCGGCAGACCGCGGCGACACGCTCCACCCCCTCGATCCTCAGGCCCGCGGCGCCGGCGCCGACCACGGCCCGGGCCAGCGCCACCACCAGCTCGGTGCGGTCGAGCGGCCCGCCCACCACCGGCTGACAGGACACGATCAGCCGGCCGCGCAGGCGGCCGAGGACGGCGGAGACGAAGGCGGCGTCGGTCATGAATCCACGTTACCTGTGTGATAATTTTTATCAATATAAATCTTAGGATGAAAAATTTCTTCACAACATATTTTCGATCTCAACGGCAACTCCAGCACCCTCTTGACAAAGCCCCCACACCGGCGCCTCATTTCATGACAGGGAATAAATTTTCCTGACAATAAATTAGCGGAAACGCAACCGCCGGATCGGGGAGGTCCGCCACAGGGAGGTCCCATGCCGAGTCCAGATCCTCGGATCGAAGCCTTGTTCCGTGCCGACCGGCGCGGCGCCACGGGGTTCGTGGTCCTGCTGTGGGCCATCATGCTGTTCACCTTCGTCGCCATGTGGCCGCTGGTCGACGGTCCGGTCCGGCTGCTGCTGGCTGCGGCCGGCGGCGCGGTGCTGATCCTCAACACCGCCTCGATCTGGGCGCTGGTGAAGCACTATGCCGAGGACAAGGAGGCCATCTACGGCCTCGACCTCCGCCATCTCGACGCGGCCCGCGGCCACGATCCGGACCGCTTTTCCGGGAGCGAAGCCCATGCCCCGCCGACCGTACCGACCGCCTGAGCAGAGCCGGGCCGGCCAGGTCATCGACGTCGTCGTCATCCTGGCGCTGGTGTTCGGCGCGCTGTGGGCCCCCGCCTTCCTGCGCCTGACCGGCGCCGGCACCGTGACCCGGGAGCTGGCGGACCCGACCTGGCAGAGCCTGGGCCAGACGCCCGCGATGCAGCAGGCCTGGGAGAAGCTGGGCATGACGCCGGACACCGCGGCGCCGGCGATCCTGACCCGCTTCGACTATTCGATCGACCCGGCGGCCTTCGGCCTGACCGCCTTCCTGCTGGTCGCCTATTTCGTCTTCGTCATCCGCCTCTCCGGCCGCGAGTACCGCGACGTGATCGCCGAGCGCTTCGGCGAGGACGAAGGGGAGGCCCGGCGATGAGCCTGTGGGTTCTGGCGGAATACGCCGCCTGGGCGGTGTCGGCCGCGATCCTGCTGTGGATGCTGGCAGACATGCTGCGGGTCGACCGCGACTACGACGAAGAGCTTTTGACATCGTCCCGCGAGGGCGAGATCGAATGAGGGCCTGCCCGGTACCAGACCGATGAGGGGATGCCGATGACCAGCCTGCCGGAGACCGCCGCCGACACCCGCAAGATCAGCCTGCTGCGCGTGCTCGGCCCCGGCCATGTCTGGGCGCTCGGCGTCGGCATCGTGCTGGTCGGCGAGTTCATGGGCTGGAACTTCGCCGTCGGCAAGGGCGGCGCGGTCGGGGCGCTGATCGCCTGCTGGGTGATCGGCATCCTGTACACCTGCGTCGCCATGATCGATTCCGAGGTCACCTCGACCGTCGCGGCGGCGGGCGGGCAATACGCCCAGGCCAAGCACATCATCGGCCCGCTGATGGCGTTCAATGTCGGGCTCTACCTGGTGATGGCCTACACCATGCTGGAGGCGGGCGACGCGCTGGTGGTCGGCGACCTGCTGGCCAGCGTCGCGGCCCAGACCGGCCACGCCTTGCAGCGCGAGCCCTTCGTGCTGCTGACCGTCGCGATCCTGGCCTGGCTGAACTATCGCGGCGTGTTCATGACCCTGACGGTGAACTTCGTCATCACCGCCGTGGCCTTCCTGTCGATCCTGGTGTTCTTCTTCGCCTCCGCGCCCTGGCAGCCCGGCGGCATGCTGCAGCACAAGGAGCTTCTGACCGACCTGCCCTATGGCTGGCTCGGCGTGCTGGCGGCGATGCATTTCGGCATCTGGTTCTATCTCGGCATCGAGGGCACCTGCCAGGCGGCGGAGGAGGTGCGGTCGCCCGCCCGGTCCCTGCCCTACGGCACGATGAGCGGCATGATCACGCTGCTGATCGCGGCGACCCTGACCTGGTATGTCTGCACCGGCCTGCTGCCCTGGGAGTATCTCGGCCGGGCGATCACGCCGCTGTACGACGCGGCGCTGGTGACCGGCAACGCCTGGCTCGAGGTGATGCTGTTCGTCGGCACCCTGTTCGCCGCCGTCGCCTCGGCCAATGGCTGCATCAACGACGCCTCGCGCGCCTGGTTCTCGATGGGGCGCGACCGCTACCTGCCCTCCTGGTTCGGCGCGGTCCATCCGCGCTACCGCACGCCTTACCGCTCGATCCTGTTCCTGGTGCCGATCGCGGTCGCCTTCGCCTATGTCGTGCCGCTCGACCAGGTCGTCACCTTCTCGATCCTCTCCGGGCTGCTCGGCTACACCTTCATGCCGGTCAACATGATCCTGTTCCGGAAGAAATGGCCGCTGGGCAGCATCAGCCGCGGCTACATCCACCCGTTCCACCCGCTGCCGGCCCTGCTGCTGCTGGCGCTGTGCGCCATGACCTATGTCGCGATCTTCCTCGGCTACGGCACGCAGCTGGCGGCGATGCTGGTGTTCTACATCGTCGCCTCGGCCTGGTTCGCCTTTCACCGCTACAAATTCGTCCGGCGCGGCGACCAGTTCACCATGCCCTGGCCACGGCCGAAGGGCTATTGAGGCCGATGGGCATCGTCCCCCTTGCCGTCGCCCTGCTCGGCCTGCTGGCGCTCGCGCTGGTCTGGCGGCGCGACCAGGCCGCGGCGCGCCGGCGGCGCGACGGTTTCCTGGACGATTGCCGGCGGCTGTTCGAAGGCGGCACCCTCACCCGCGGCGCCGCTGCCTATCCGACGCTGCGCGGCCGCCATTGCGGCCGGATGGTCACGCTGCTGCCCTTCGTCGAGGCGCTGACGCCGCGCAAGCTGCCGTCGCTGTGGCTGGCGATGCGGCTGGACGGGCCGACCGGCACCCGCGGCACGCTGGACGTGCTGATGCGGCCGGTCGGTGTCGAATTCTATTCGCCATTCACCGAGCTGCCGCACCGGATCGACCCGCCGCCGGGCTGGCCCGAGGGCGCCGTGGTGAAATGCGACGACCCGGACGCGCTGCCGGACGGCCCGGCGCTGGAGGCGATCGGCGCGCTGCTGCGTGACCCGCGCCTCAAGGAGGTGCTGATCACCCCGGGCTTCCTACGCCTGGTCTGGCAGGCGGATGAGGGCGACCGCGGCGGCTACCTGCTGTTCCGGCAGGCCCGCTTCGCCGCCGACCGCCTCGACCCGGGCCGGCTCGAGGGCTGGCTCGGCCGGCTGCACGCGCTGGACGAGGCGCTGCGGCCCGAGGCGCCCGAAAAGCTGGCGCTGCGGGCATGAGGCGGCCGGGCGAATACCGCAGCCCGGCCCCCGGCGAGGCGCTGCCGCATCCCTGGCTGGTGCTCGCCGTCGCCGCCGTGCTGCCGGGCGTCGGCCACCTGCTGCTGCGGATGCCGCAGCGGGCCCTGACCTTCGCCTTCTTCGTGCTGGTGTTCGGCTGGATCAGCCTCCATCTGGCGCCGCCGGCCGCCTCGCCCGTCGGCCGCATTGCCGGCGGCCTGTTCGTGCAGTCGCTGGCGGTGCTCGACGCCTATCGCTGGGCCCGGCTGCGCTGGGAGGAACGCCGCGGCCGGGCCCCGGCCGGCTCGTAGGTTGGGTTCGCGGA